>NZ_JBHVJT010000003.1:0-22497 GCF_042798815.1 Kitasatospora sp. NPDC057738
GAGCCCGCGCCGGCTCCCCCGGGCCGCCGGTCCCGCTACTCGCGCGCCGCCGAGGTGGAGCTCATGTCCGCGTAGCGGTTCCCCGCCACCCGGCCGGCCACCGGCTCCAGCAGCGCCAGCTCCTCGGCGGTCAGCCGCAGCGTCGCCGCCGCGGTGTTCTCGGCGAGCCGGCCGCGCCTGCGGGTGCCCGGGATCGGCACGACGGCCAGCCCGTGCACCTCGGCCTGCTGGTGCACCCAGGCCAGTGCGACCTGGGCGAGCGTCACGCCGCGGGCCGCCGCGATCTTCCGCAGCGGGTCGAGCAGTTCGCCGTTGGCGGCCGCGTTGTCGCCGGTGTAGCGCGGGTGGGAACGGCGGTAGTCGTCCGCCGAGAGCTCCTTGGCGTCCTGGAAGGCGCCGGTCAGGAAGCCCCGCCCGAGCGGCGAGTACGGCACGAAGGCGACGCCCAGCTCCGCCGCGGCCGGGACCGCCGTGCGCTCGACGTCACGGGCGAACACCGACCACTCGGACTGGAGCGCGGCGATCGGGTGGATCGCGTGCGCCTCGCGCAGCTCCGCCCCGGTCACCTCGGACAGGCCGAGGTGGCGCACCTTGCCGGCCCGCACCAGCTCGGCCATGGCACCGACCGAGTCGGCCAGCGGCACGGCCGGGTCGCGGCGGTGCATGTAGTACAGGTCGATCACGTCCGTGCCGAGGCGGCGCAGCGAGGCGTCCACCGCGGTCCGGATGTACGCCGGGTCGTTGCTGATGCCGCGGACCGCGCCGTCCTCCTCGGAGCGCAGGATGGAGAACTTGGTGGCGAGCACCACCTGGTTCCGGTTGGCCCGGACGAAGGGGCCGATCAGCTCCTCGTTGCGGCCGGAGCCGTACATGTCGGCGGTGTCGAAGAGGGTGACACCGGTCGCCAGCGCGGCGTCCAGGGTGGCGAGCGCCTCGCCGGTGTCGGTGGGGCCGTAGAACTCGCTCATGCCCATGCAGCCGAGGCCCTGGACGCCCACCAGCGGGCCGCCGTTGCCGAGTTCGACGGTGGGAAGGACGGTCTGAGTCATGCGCTCTGCTCTTCCTCTACATGGATGTTCTGGCACGTGGCCGGGATTCCGGCGCCACCGGCGACCTTCCCGGCATAGAGATCGATCTTGTAGTCGAGGACGGCGAGGGTGGCCTGGAGGTCCACGATCCGCTGTCGGACCTCCTCGCGCTGGGCCTCCAGGAGTAGCCGCCGCTCCCCGTAGGTCTGCTCGCCCTGGCGGGCCATGTCCACGTACTTGAGCATGTCCGCCACCGACATGCCGGTCAGCCGCAGCCGGCCCAGGAAGGCCAGCCGGTGCAGATCGGCGTCGGAGTAGCGGCGCTGGCCGCCCGCCGCCCGGTCGACCGGGTCCAGCAGGCCGATCCGCTCGTACCAGCGCAGGGTGTGGGTGGTCAGCCCGCTCGCCGCGGCGACCTCGCTGATGGTGTGCCTCGGCCTCGGGTCCGGATCCCCGACGGGGCGGCTGAACACCTCGGAGCAGCTGCGCAGGTCGATCTCGATGCGTGCGGGTGCGGCCATCGCTCGTTTCCCCCTGTCCTGGACGACGTGAACGACGCTACCGAGTTGGAGTGCACTCCAAGCAAGCCCGACACCCGGGTGGCTCCACCACCACCTTCTCCGCGGAATTTCCCGGCGACTACAGTCGGATCCCATGGAGAGCTTGCGGATGATCGAGAACTGGCCGGTGCCCCATGCCGCGGCGGCGGTGGTCCGGGGGGCGGACGGCGCGGTCCTGGGCGCGCACGGGCCGCAGCAGCACCTGTTCCCGCTCGCCTCGGTGACCAAGCTGCTCACCTCGTACGCGGCGCTGGTCGCCGTCGAGGAGGGCGTGTTCGAGCTGGACGACCCGGCCGGTCCGGCCGGCTCGACCGTCCGCCACCTGCTCGCGCACACCTCCGGCCTGGGCTTCGACGAGCACCGGGTGTTCGGCGAGCCCGGCAACCGCCGGCTCTACTCCAACGCGGGCTTCGACGTGCTGGCCCGGACGCTGTCCGAGGCCGCCGGGATCGAGTTCTCCCGCTACGCCGCCGAGGCGGTGTTCGAGCCGCTGGGCATGACGGACACCCTGATCAACACCGCGCACAAGTCCCCGGCCGGCGCCGGCGGCCTGTCCACCGTCGCCGACCTCGCCCGGTTCGCCGCCGAACTGCAGGCACCCAAGCTGCTGGACCCGTCCACGCTCCGGCAGGCCACCCGCGAGGTCGCCTTCCCCGGCACCAGCGGTGTGCTGCCCGGCTACGGCCACCAGCGCCCGAACGACTGGGGCCTCGGCTTCGAGATCCGCGACGGCAAGAGCCCGCACTGGACCGGCGCCGCCAACTCCCCCGGAACCTTCGGGCACTTCGGCCAGTCCGGCACCTTCCTGTGGGTCGACCCGCAGGCCGGCGCCGCCTGCGTCGCGCTCACCGACCGGGACTTCGGGCCGTGGGCGGTCGAGGCCTGGCCGGCCTTCTCCGACGCGGTGCTCGAAGAACTCCCGAAGCGCTGAGCCGCTGGGGCGTGTCCGACCATTCGCGTCGGCGCACCCGGCGGGAATTGTTCAGACACGCCCTAACCGTAGGAGACCGGCGAGTGCATCTCCCAGAGCAGGAGTTCGGCGCCGGTCTCCCCCGCCGCCGGGTCGGCGAAGGCCTCGCCGGTGATCCGCACGCTGTCGCCCGGAACCATCGAGCGGCCGCCGCCCTTGGGCCCAGGGACGGTCCGGTAGCCCAGCGAGCCGGCGGTCAGGTGGGCGTACCGCCAGGGCGCCTCGGGCAGTAGCGGCAGCGGCTGCCACGGCCCGGCGGTGGCCAGCCAGAGCGCGGCGTCGCCGCGGCGCAGCCGCAGGGCGTCCGTCCCGGCGTCGCGCTCCAGCCCGGAGGCGAGCAGCGTCAACCCGCCGTCCGCCGGTTCCACCTTGCGCAGGCCGTAGGCGGGGGGCGCGTCGAACTCGTCCGGCTGGAGCCACATCTGGACGAAGCGGACCGGCCCGGTGGCGCCGCCGACGTTGCGCTCGGTGTGGGTGACCCCGGAACCGGCGCTGAGGTGCTGGACCATCCCGGGTCGGACCACCCCGCTGTGGCCGTGCGAATCGCGGTGGGCGAGCGCGCCCTCCAGCACCCAGGTGAGGATCTCGGTGTCCCGGTGCTTGTGCTCCTCGAATCCGGCGCCGGGGGCGAGGAGTTCCTCGTTGCACGCGAGCAGTGCCCCGAAGTGGGTGTTCTTCGGGTCGTAGTGGCCGGAGAAGGAGAACGCGTGCCTGGTCTCGACGCCCTCGGCCGGGACGGAGCGGTAGCGCTCGGCGGTGCGGCGCAGGTCGGCACGGGGGCGGTCGGGGGCTTCGGTCACGCCCCCACCGTAGTGGCTGGGCCGCGGTGCGACTCCTGCCACCGCGCCACCGTGCCGGGGGGGGTGTGCACGAGCAGTCACTCGCGTGAGGCAGTCTTGTCCTTGTGCCAGCCGCCTCCGCGAACTCCAAGAGCGAACCCAGTCCCAGCCCCGCACCCGACCCCGCCGGAAAGGGCCCGGCCCCCCGGTCGGCCCGTGACCGACCCGGCCGTGCGGCGCCCCGCCTGACCGCCCAGGAGCGCAGAAACGCCGCCGAGCGCGCCGAACGCCGGGCGGCGACGCTCAAGCGGCTGGAGAAGTCCTCCGGCAAGCTGGCCACCGCCGCGATCTCGCGGATGGACGACCAGCTCGGCTGGTACCGGCGGATGCCGCCGGAGCACCGCTCCTGGATCGGCCTGGTGGCCCAGGCCGGCATCGCCGCCTTCACCGAGTGGTACCGCCACCCCGACACCGCCCAGGCGATCTCCACCGACGTCTTCGGCACCGCTCCGCGCGAGCTGACCAGGGCGATCACCCTGCGCCAGACCGTCGAGCTGATCCGCACCACGATCGAGGTGATGGAGGAGGCCATCGAGGAGGTGGCCGCCCCCGGCGACGAGGCGGACATGCGCGAGTCGGTGCTGGTCTACGCCCGGGAGATCGCCTTCGCGACCGCCCAGGTGTACGCCCAGGCCGCCGAGGCGCGCGGCGCCTGGGACGCCCGGCTGGAGGCGCTGGTGGTCAACTCGCTGCTGTCCGGCGACGCCGACGAGGGCGTGCTCTCCCGCGCCGCCGCACTCGGCTGGGGCCAGCCCAGCCAGGTCCGGGTGGTGATGGGCAGCGCGCCGGACGGCGACAGCGAGCTGGTGGTCGAGGCGATCCGCCGGGCCGCCCGGTACGCCAAGCTGAACGTGCTGACCGGGGTGCTGGGCAAGCGCCTGGTGGTCGTGGTCGGCGGCGAGAAGGAGCCGGTGCACGCGGCCCGGGCGCTGATCGGCCAGTTCGCGCCGGGCCCGGTGGTGGTCGGCCCGACCGTGCCCGACCTGCTCTCCGCGACCCGCTCGGCCCACGCCGCCGCGGCCGGCCTGCGGGCCTGCGCCGCCTGGCCGGACGCCCCCCGCCCGGTGCTGGCCGACGACCTGCTGCCCGAGCGGGCACTGGCCGGCGACCAGGCCGCGCGCCGTCAGCTGGTGGAGGAGATCTACACACCGCTGGACGAGGCCGGGTCCGCCCTGCTGGAGACCCTGAGCGTCTACCTGGAGCAGGCCTCCTCCCTGGAGGGCGCGGCCCGGATGCTCTTTGTCCACCCCAACACGGTGCGCTACCGGCTGCGACGTGTGACTGACGTCACGGGGTACGCCCCCTCCGACGTACGTTCGGCGTTCACCCTGCGGATCGCACTGGCCCTCGGCCGGTTGGGCGCCGTCGGGGAGCCCGGCTGAGCCGGAGTGTAGGAACCGCACAATCAGGGATGGTTTTCTTCGTTACCGTCGCCTACCCGCCCCTGGGCGCCTGGCGAGAGAGGGTTGAACCGTGCTCGTAATCGTCGCCCCTGGACAGGGTGCTCAGTCCCCCGGTTTCCTCAGCCCCTGGCTGGAGCTCGACGGCGTCGCCGACCGCCTGCGCGGCTGGTCGGAGGTCGCCGGGCTCGACCTGGTGCACGCCGGTACCGAGGCGTCCGCCGAGGAGATCAAGGACACCGCCGTCGCCCAGCCGCTGCTGGTCGCGGCGGGTCTGGTGACCGCCCGGGAGCTGTTCCCGGACGAGGACGCCGCCCGCAAGCTGGTCGGCGCCGTGGCCGGTCACAGCGTCGGTGAGATCACCGCCGCCGCCGGCGCCGGGGTGCTCGGCGCCCACGACGCGCTGACCTTCGTGCGTGAGCGCGGCCGGGCCATGGCCGAGGCCGCCGCCGTCACCGAGACCGGCATGCTCGCCGTGCTCGGCGGCGAGCCGGAGGAGGTCGCGGCGAAGCTGGCCGAGCACGGTCTGACCGCGGCCAACAACAACGGCGGCGGCCAGATCGTCGCCGCCGGCACGCTGGACCAGCTGGAGGCGCTGAAGGCGGACCCGCCGGCCCGCGCCAAGCTGATCGCCCTCAAGGTGGCCGGCGCCTTCCACACCGAGCACATGGCCCCGGGCGTCGAGCGGCTGGCCCAGCTGGCCCCGACGCTGACCGCGGCCGACCCGCTGGTCCGCTACGTCTCCAACAGGGACGGCGCGGTCGTGGACACCGGTGCCGAGGTGCTCGCGCGCCTGGTCTCGCAGGTCTCCAACCCCGTCCGCTGGGACCTCTGCATGGAGACCCTCGGGCAGCTGGGTGCGACGGCCGTGATCGAGCTGTCCCCCGCCGGCACCCTCACCGGGCTGCTCAAGCGCAACCTCAAGGGTGTGGCCACGCTCGCCCTCAAGACCCCCGCCGATCTGGACAAGGCCCGCGAGCTCGTTGCGGAGCACGGCGGTCAGGAGCAGGAGACCCAGGCATGACCAAGCCCCAGATCCGTCCGGTGAGCGGCGCGCAGTACTCGCGCATCCTCGGCGTCGGCGGCTACCGCCCGGTCCGGGTGATCCCCAACTCCGAGGTCCTGGAGTGGATCGACTCCTCGGACGAGTGGATCCGCACCCGCAGCGGGATCGCCGAGCGCCGCTGGGCCGGCCCGGAGGAGTCCGTCGCCGAGATGTCGGTCCAGGCGGCCGGCAAGGCCATCGCCCAGGCCGGGATCTCCGCCGAGCAGATCGGCGGCGTGATCGTCTCGACCGTCTCGCACCTCAAGCAGACCCCCGCGATCGCCACCGAGATCTCCGAGCGGCTCGGCTGCGGCAACGCCCCGGCCTTCGACATCTCGGCCGCCTGTGCCGGCTTCGGCTACGGCCTCGGCCTGGCCGACGGCATGATCCGCGGCGGCAACGCCGACTACGTGCTGGTCATCGGCGTCGAGCGGCTCAGCGACCTGACCGACCAGTCGGACCGCTCCACCGCCTTCATCTTCGGTGACGGCGCCGGCGCCGCGATCGTCGGCCCGTCGGACACCCCCGGCATCGGCAAGCTGATCTGGGGCTCGGACGGCTCGCAGGCCGACCTCATCACCCAGACCCAGGCCTGGGACACCGCCTTCGCCAAGTCCGACGCGATCAACGGCGCGGGCGAGGAGACCAAGTGGCCGGCCCTGCGGATGGACGGCCAGCCGGTCTTCCGCTGGGCGGTCTGGGAGATGGCCAAGGTGGCCCAGCAGGCGCTGGACGCCGCCGGGATCACCGCCGACCAGCTCGGCGCGTTCATCCCCCACCAGGCCAACATGCGGATCACGGATGCCATGATCAAGGCGCTCAAGCTGCCGGAGTCGGTACCCGTCGCCCGCGACATCGCCGAGACCGGCAACACTTCCGCGGCCTCCATCCCGCTGGCGATGGAACGCATGCTGGAGAGCGGTGAGGCCCACAGCGGGGACCTGGCCCTGATCATCGGGTTCGGGGCGGGTCTCGTGTACGCCGCAGCAGTCGTTACTCTCCCCTAGGCGCATTCGCCCAATTCACAAGCCTGTGCCCGGCCGCCGGCCGGACACGCTCAACACCGTAGAGGAGCAGCCAGTATGGCTACCCAGGAAGAGGTCCTGGAAGGTCTCGCCGAGATCGTCAACGAGATCGCCGGCATCCCGACCGAGGACGTCCAGCTCGACAAGTCCTTCACCGACGACCTGGACGTCGACTCGCTGTCCATGGTCGAGGTCGTCGTGGCCGCCGAGGAGCGCTTCGACGTCAAGATCCCGGACGACGAGGTCAAGAACCTGAAGACCGTCGGCGACGCGGTGAACTACATCCTCAACGCCTGATCGATCGACCAGTTCGACTCGGCCAGCCCGTCCGGCGTCCCGTACGCCGGCGAAGGCTGACCGGTCGGCCGGGCTCGTCGAGCCTGGCCGACCCCGCCGGCCGGGACGCCCCCACTCGGGGCGCCCGGCCGGGCCCTTCCTCGGCACGCCGCCGACCCCCCGCACACGTGAGAGAAGAAGAAACCAGTGACCGCTGAAAACCGCACCGTGGTCGTCACGGGTATCGGCGCCTTCACGCCGCTGGGCGCCGACGCCGCCAGCACCTGGGAGAACCTGGTCGCCGGTCGGTCCGGCGTGGCGGCCCTGACCGAGGAGTGGGCCGAGGACCTGCCGGTGAAGATCGCGGCGAGGACCGCCGTCGAGCCGGGCGAGATCCTGCCCCGCCCGCTGGCCCGCAAGCTGGATCGCTCGGCGCAGTTCGCGCTGATCGCCGCCCGCGAGGCCTGGGCCGACGCCGGCTACGAGACCCCCGCCACCGACGAGTCCTCCAAGCTCGCCCCCGAGCGCCTGGGCGCCGTGATCGCCTCCGGCATCGGCGGCGTGACCACGCTCCTCGACCAGTACGACGTGCTGAAGGAGAAGGGCGCCCGCAAGGTCTCCCCGCACACCGTCCCGATGCTGATGCCCAACTCCCCGGCGGCCAACGTCGGTCTGGAGGTCGGCGCCCGCGCGGGCGTGCACACCCCCGTCTCCGCCTGTGCCTCCGGCGCCGAGGCGATCGGCTACGCGATCGAGATGATCCGTACCGGCCGCGCCGACGTCGTGGTGGCCGGCGGCACCGAGGCGGCGATCCACCCGCTGCCGATCGCCGCGTTCGCCAACATGATGGCGATGTCCAAGAAGAACGACGACCCCCAGCGCGCGTCCCGCCCCTACGACAAGGCCCGCGACGGCTTCGTGCTGGGCGAGGGTGCCGGCGTGGTCGTGCTGGAGTCGGTCGAGCACGCCGAGGCGCGCGGCGCCCGGATCTACTGCGAGGCCGTGGGCCAGGGCCTGTCCTCGGACGCCCACCACATCGCGCAGCCCGAGCCGACCGGCGCCGGCGTGGCCCGCGCGCTGGCCGACCTGTTCGAGCGCAACGAGCTGGACAAGGCCGAGATCGTGCACGTCAACGCGCACGCCACCTCGACCCCCCAGGGCGACACCGCCGAGCTGAAGGCGCTGCGCAAGGAGCTGGGCGACGACCTCGACCACATCGCGGTCTCGGCCACCAAGTCGATGACGGGCCACCTGCTGGGCGGCGCCGGCGGCATCGAGACCGTCGCCACCGTGCTGGCCCTGTACCACCGGATCGCCCCGCCGACCATCAACGTGGACGAGCTGGACGACGACGTGGACGCCGACATCGTCCGCGACGAGGCCCGCAAGCTGCCCGAGGGCCGGATCGCCGCGCTGAACAACTCGTTCGGCTTCGGCGGCCACAACGTGGTGCTGGCCTTCCGCACCCGCTGACGCCCCGACGAAGGGGCCGGCGCTCTCCTTGAGCGCCGGCCCCTTCGTCACGGGGTAACCGTGGTCGTCGGTCTCGTTCACCGCCGTGGCCGCCGGCCCCTTCGTCGTGCCCGTCCGGTTCGTGCGGGGCGGCCTCAGACCACCTGGTGCAGCCAGCGCACCGGCGCGCCCTCGCCCGCGTACCGGAACGGCTCAAGCTCGTCGTCCCAGGGCTTGCCGAGCAGCCGGGCGATCTCGGCCTCCAGGTCGGCCCCCTCGCTGCGGGCGCGCAGCAGGACGGCGCGCAACCGGTCCTCGGGGATCAGGATGTCGCCGTGGATGCCCGTGACGGCGTGGAAGATGCCGAGCGAGGGCGTGCTGCTGTACCGCTCCCCCTCCGCCGTGGCGCAGGGCTCGCTGGTCACCTCGTACCGCATCAGCTGCCAGCCGCGCAGCGCGGAGGCGAGCTTCGAAGCCGTACCGGGCTCCCCCTGCCAGGAGAGCTCGGCACGCCAATGCCCGGGTGCGGCCGGCTGGCGGATCCAGTCCAGGCTCACCCGCACACCGAGCACCCCCGCGACGGCCCACTCGACGTGCGGGCACAGCGCGCGGGGCGCGGTGTGGATGTACAGAACTCCACGTGTCGTCACCGGGACCTCCAGGCTGTGGACGAGGGTCGCCTTCCCCAGCTGCCTCGTGCCTGCAGTTGATCCGCAGTTACTCACGTTAGCCGACATTAAGCTACTAAATTGAGCAAAACGGACAGGCTTTCGCTCAATGCTAGTCGAATCCTCAACGAGGTCTACCCCTCGGCCGGATCTCTCCCCCGAACGGCCCCATCGCCGGCGGGACCACCGTACCGCGCGGCGCCACAGGATGGATGACGCACTTTCGGATCCGGCCGGAATGCGGTAGTGCGGCCGCGACGCCCGCGCCCGAGCGCGCACCGCCGATGCCCGACCGCCCCGCCGCCCGGTGCGGGCGGCGGGGCGGTCGACGACCTGACGGAGCGTCAGCCGTCCAGGCGGACGACCATCTTGCCGGTGTTGACGCCGCGCAGCAGATCGAGGAAGGCCTCGGCGGCGTTCTCGAAACCGTCCACCACGGTCTCCTCGGTGCGCAGTTCACCGGACTTCAGCCAGCCGGCCACCTCCGCGACGAACTGCGGCTGGAGCCCGGCGTGGTCGCCCACCAGCATGCCCTCCAGGCGCAGCCGCTTGCCGATGGCGAGCGCGAGGTTGCGCGGGGCGGCGGGTGCGGCGGTGTCGTTGTACTGGGCGATGGCACCGCAGAGCACCGCGCGGCCGTGCACGTTCAGCGCGCCGATCGCGGCCTCCAGGTGGTCGCCGCCGACGTTGTCGAAGTAGAGGTCGATGCCGTCCGGGGCGGCCTCGGCGAGCTGCTCGGCGACCGGGGCGTCCTTGTAGTTGAAGGCCGCGTCGAAGCCGTACTCGTCCACCAGCCCGGCCACCTTCTGCGCCGAGCCGGCCGAACCGACCACCAGCGAGGCGCCCTTGAGCCTGGCGATCTGCCCGACCAGCGAGCCGACCGCGCCGGCCGCGCCGGAGACGAAGACCTTGTCGCCCTCCTTCAGGGCGCCGACGGCGAGCAGGCCGGCGTAGGCGGTCAGGCCGGGCATGCCGAGCACGCCGAGGTAGGCGGAGAGCGGGGCGGCGGCCGGGTCGACCTTGACCGCGCGCCCGGCGTCCAGGGTCGCGTACTCGCGCCAGCCGAGCCCGTGCAGCACCGCGTCGCCCGGGGCGAAGCCCTCGGCCCCGGAGGCGACGACGTAGCCGACCGCACCGCCGTCCATGGCCCGGCCCAGCTGGAACGGCGGGACGTACGACTTCACGTCGTTCATCCGGCCCCTCATGTACGGGTCCACCGAGAGGTAGGCGTTGCGGACCAGGATCTCGCCCGGGCCGGGGGCCCGGACCGGGGCCTCGACCAGGGCGAAGTCGGTCGGCACCGGCCAGCCCTGCGGGCGGGCGGCGAGGTGCCATTCACGGGCGGTCGCGGGGGCGGCGGCCTGCTCTGCCATCGGGGGCGCTCCTTGCGGTTCGGCTGCGGGTTCAGGTGTGGTTCAGGTGCGGTTTCGGCACCTGAAAGGTTGAGCAACTGAAGTAACGATGGGCATGAAAGGTTCACGTTGTCAACTTTTCAGGTAGACTGTCGACCATGGACACCCAGTCGATCCAGGACGCCGCGCCGCAGCCCGACGAGATCACCCGCGAGGTCGTCGACCTGATGGCCAACCTGGTCGCACTGTTCCACCGCGAGTACGAGGAGGCCGCCGCCGCCCGCTCGCTCACCGGCGCCCAGGCCAAGGTGCTCGCGCTGCTGCGGCGCGGCCCGATGCCGATGCGCCAGATCGCCCAGACGCTCAGCTGCGAGCCCTCCAACATCACCGGGATCGTCGACCGGCTCGAATCCCGCGGCTTCGTGACCCGTGAGGCCGACCGGCACGACCGCCGGGTCAAGCTGGTCGCCGCCACCGGCACCGGCTCGGCCGCCTCCGAGGAACTGCGCGAATCGCTGAACTTCGCCCGCGAGCCACTGGCCGCGCTCGGCCCGGACGAGCGGACGGCGCTGCGCGACCTGCTCCGGCGGATGCTCGCGGGCGCCTCCGGCCCCGGCGCGTGATCAGCATCACAGCACCCGGGGGCCTTCCGCAGGCCCCAGGGGGGTAACCGAAAAGCCTCCCGGAACGTCTAACGTTCGAACATCGAACGCGAGAGACCTGAAGACGGGGGGCACGGAGGATGAGCAGCAGCACGCGTCGGCGCCGCTACCTGCGGACCGCCATCGGCCTGGCCGCCGTACTGGTGCTGTCGGTCGTGGGCGCCGGAGCCTGGTTCTACCACCGGCTGGACAACAACATCACCACCTTCGACTCCGGCGGCGTCGCCACCGAGCGCCCGCCGGCCCCCGTCCCGGCCAGCCCGGGCGCCTCCGTCCCGGTCAACGTGCTGCTGCTCGGCTCGGACACCCGCGACGAGGGCAACGACTCGCTGGGCGGCGGCGACGAGGGCGTCGGCCACTCGGACACCGCGATCCTGGTGCACGTCTACGCCGACCACAAGCACGCCGTCGGCGTCTCGATCCCCCGCGACACCCTGGTCACCATCCCGTCCTGCAAGCTGCCGAACGGCACCTGGACGACGCCGAAGACCGACCAGATGTTCAACTCCGCCTTCACCGTGGGCCTCGCCGAGAAGGGCAACCCGGCCTGCACCCAGAACACCGTGGAGAAGCTCACCGGGCTGCGGATCGACCACACCGTCGTGGTCGACTTCAAGGGCGCGGCCGCGATGTCCGACGCCGTGGGCGGCGTGGAGGCCTGCGTGCCCAACGACGTCAACCAGTACGGCATACACCTCAAGAAGGGCCTCCAGAAGCTCTCCGGACAGTCCGCGGTGGACTACCTGCGGACGCGCCACGGGATCGGCGACAACTCCGACATCGGTCGGATGAAGCGTCAGCAGGCCTTCCTCTCCTCGATGATCAAGAAGGTCCAGGGCCAGGGCTTCTCACTGCCCACCCTGCTGCCGCTGGCCGACGCGGCCACCAAGTCGCTCACCGTGGACGAGGGGCTGGGCACCGCGATGAAGCTGGTGGACTTCGCCCGTTCGATCCAGGACATCAAGCTCTCCGACGTCTCCTTCGTCACCGCGCCCTGGCGCTTCGCCGGCGACCGAATACGGCTGGTGCAGCCGGACGCCGACGCCCTCTGGAAGCTGCTGCGCGAGGACCGCACCCTGGACGGGCAGAGCACCTCCGGGACGGGCCAGGTGACCTCCTCCCCCAGCACCGACCCGGGCACCTCCCCCGGCACCCCGCTCACTCCGCTCACCCCGGAGCAGAGCGCGGCGCCGATCACCGTGGTCAACGGGGTCGGCACGCCCGGCCTGGCCGGCTCCGGCGCCGAGACGCTCAGGGCGCGCGGCTTCCGGAACGTCGCGCTCGGCCAGAACACCCCCGGCCAGCAGGCCACCCAGATCTCCTACGACCCCGCGCTGAAGGCCACCGCCGACCAGGTCGTGGCGCTCTTCCCCGGCGCCAGGGCGGTCGAGGAGCCCGGCTCGGAGGCGATCACCGTCACCCTCGGCGCCGACTTCCGCGCGGCCGGCCCCCGGATCGACCCGGTGACCGCCCCGAGCCCGGAGCCCGGTGCCCCTGCCGGTGCCGCGGCGGGAGCCACCCCCGGCACCGTCCCGGGCACCACCCCGAGCGGCGTCCCGGGCACCGCCCCGAGCGGAGTCCCGAGCGGCGTCCCGGGTGGCATCCCCACCGGCATAGCGGAGAACACCCGCAACGCCGACACCGACCCGTGCGCCAACCTGACCTTCGGCTGACCGACCGACTGCCGACCGTGGGCCGCGAGCCGACCGGCCGCTACTGCGGGTCCGGCAGCCCGGTGACGACGGCGGTGAGACGGGTGCCGCGGGGGAAGGCGCCCGCCCCCGCCAGGTCCGCCAGCGCGGCGAGCAGCTTGGCGACGTAACGGCGCTCCAGCGCGATCCCGTGGCGGCGCTCGAAGCGCTCGGCGAAGTCGGCCAGCTCGGCCGGGACCCTGCCGTAGCCGCCGCCGTGGTGCCCGTGGTCGATCCGCCAGTTGCCGAACCCGCGCCCGTAGGCGGCCCGGTGCAGCCGGGCGACCTCCGCCTCCAGGTAGCCCTCGCCGCCGCGCAGCACGGCCACCCCGAGCGCCCGCGCGCCCGCCGGCAGACCGGCCGCGATACCGGCCAGGGTGCCGCCGGTGCCGACCGGGCAGCAGACCACGTCGCGCTCGCCGAGACCGGGCAGTTCGGCCGGGATCGCGGCCGCGCCGACGGCGGCCAGGGCGTTGGAGCCGCCCTCCGGGAGCACCAGGCAGCGGCCCCAGCGACGGAGCGGCGCGTCCGTGCCGTGCTCCCCCTCGGCCCGGCCGGTGGCCTCCCGGTACTCGGCCCGGGTCAGGAACTCCAGCCGCATCCCGGCCGCCTCGGCGGCCCGCAGGGACCAGTTGCGCGGCCGGTCGGCCAGTTCCTCGCCGCGCACCAGCCCGACGCTCTCCAGCCCGAGCGCCCCGGCGGCGGCCGCGACGGCCCGCAGGTGGGTCGAGTAGGCGCCGCCGAAGGTCAGCAGCCGGGTGTGGCCCTGCTCCACGGCGGCGGCCAGGTTGGGCGCCAGCTTGCGCCACTTGTTGCCGGGGACGGTCGGGTGCAGCAGGTCGTCCCGCTTCAGCCGCAGCTCCACCCCGGCCCGGGCGAAGGCCTCGTCGGCGCAGTCCACCAGCGGGGTCGGCAGCAGGGCGGGTTCGAGCATCCGGCCAGCTTACGGGCCCGGACGGCCGGGAGCCCGGCCGCCGGACGGGCGGCCGGGCTCCGTGGCCCCGCGGACGGACCGTCACCCCCGTGGACGGTCCGTCAGCCCAGGGCCGCGCTCTCCGCCGCGTGGCCCGCCGTCCGCCAGGCCAGGGCGGTACCGAGCGCGCGCGGGACCGGGCCGGCCGCCGGGGCCAGCTTCGCGATCCGGCCGCGGTGCTCCCGGCGCTCCCTGGAGCCGAGCACCGTACGGAGCTTCCCCGCCGCCACCAGGGCGGTCAGCGCCGCGTCGGCCGGGTCGACCCGGCTGAACGGGCCCGTCAGAGCCCCGGTGACGCGGGCCTCCAGCGCCTTGCGGACCCCGGGGTCGTGCACGGTGACCAGGGTCACCGGGAACAGGCCGGCCACCCGGTGCGGCCGGAGGGTGATCCGGCCGGATTCCGCCAGGCCGTCCCGGACCCGGCGGATCGGCTGGTCGCGCCCGGTGCTCCTGGCACGGCCGACCCACGAGCTCCAGCTGTGCGGCCGGGAGGCCCTGATCCGGCCCAACAGGTCGGCACTGTACGGGTCGAGGCCGTCCTCGGCGGCGCCGCCGCGGACCCGGGCGACGGCCTTGCGGCCCTCCTCGTACAGCAGGCCCCGGCGCAACAGCTCGGTCAGCGCCGCCGCCTGCAGCAGCAGGTTGAGCGAGGAGTGCTGGGTGGTCCGCCCGCGCCGCGGGTCGTGGGCGAGCAGGTACAGCTTCTCGGGCAGGTTGGCAGGCAGGTCCATCTCGTTCTCCCGGGATCTGGAGGATCTGTGGGTGGCCCGGGCCGCCGCGGTCAGTCCCCTCCGGGACCGCCGCTCTCCGGGTCCTCCTTGGGCGGGCGTCCGCGCCGGGGAAGCCGGGCCGCGCCGCCGGGCATCCGCCCCGCGTCGGTGAGGGCGCGGCGGAGCAGGAACTCGATCTGCGCGTTGGTGCTGCGCAGGTCGTCCGCGGCCCATCGGGCGAGCGCGTCGTGAACTGAAGGGTCCAGTCGCAACAGGAGCTTCTTCCGTTCCGTCGCCAAGGCCTCGCCTTACTGGTAGAGGGAGCCCGTGTTCACGACGGGCTGGGTGCCGCGGTCGCCGCAGAGCACCACCAGGAGGTTGCTCACCATGGCGGCCTTGCGCTCCTCGTCCAGCTCCACGACATCGCGTTCGGCGAGCCGTTCCAGCGCCTCCTCGACCATACCGACGGCGCCCTCGACGATCAGCCTGCGCGCCGCCACCACGGCCCCGGCCTGCTGACGCTGGAGCATCACCTGGGCGACCTCCGGAGCGTACGCGAGCCTGGTGATCCGGGACTCGACGACCCGCACCCCGGCCGCGGCGACCCGGGCGGAGATCTCGGCGGAGAGCTTGCGGGCGATCTCGTCCGCACCGTCGCGCAGCGACAACTGGCCCTCGTGGTGGGCGTCGTACGGGTAGCTGGTGGCGATGTGCCGCACGGCCGTCTCGGTCTGGATGGCGACGAAGTCGGCGTAGTCGTCCACCTCGAAGAGCGCCATCGCGGTGTCCTCGACCTGCCAGACCACCACGGCGGCGATCTCGATCGGGTTGCCGTCCGCGTCGTTGACCTTGGTGGTCTCGGTCTCGTGGTTGCGGATCCGCAGCGATATGTGCCGGCGGTTGGTGAACGGGTTCAGCCAGGTCAGGCCCTCGGCGCGGATGGTGCCCCGGTAGCGCCCGAGCAGCTGGACCACCCGGGCCTGACCGGGCGAGACCACCGTCAGCCCGAACGTCGTCAGCAGCGAGCCGAGCAGCAGCAGCGGCCCGACGATCACCAGGGCGATGCCCAACCCGCTGGTCTTCGAGGACAGTTGGGCCGCGCCGGCGATGACCGAGCCGACCCCGGCGAGCAGGCCGAACAGTGCGCCGCCGAGCACCGGCAGGCCGGCCGCCCCGGTGATGACCCGTTCGGTGATCCTGGGGACCGGGAGGTCCAGCGCGGGGCCGTCCTCGACGGCGAAAGGCGGTGTGGTCATGGGAGCGACTCCTTCTGCGAGCATCCGCATCCGATGTCAAAGTGATATCACTTTTTTGCCGCACCGCGCCAGGGGCCGGCGACCGGAACAGGGGAACGGACGGCCGCCCAGCGGCGACGGGAACGGGGAAGGAACGGCCGCCGAGCGGCGGCGCACGACCGTCGGGGACGGCCCGGGCCGATGCCCACGGGTGGGTGAATTCCGGCGCGCCACACGGGGAAGGGGGCGGCCGCGGCCTAGACTCTGCGACGTCGCAGGCGGTGGGAAGGCGGCGGGCGCCGGCTCGGCGGCCCGCCCGCGAAGGGTCGTACGACACTCGTCGCACATCGAGAAGGTGGGGCGGGTGGGACTCGAACCCACGACCAAGGGATTATGAGTCCCCTGCTCTAACCGGCTGAGCTACCGCCCCGGTTCGCCGCACGCGCCGGTCGTCGGCACGGCAGCAGCAGACGGCCCCAGCGAGGCCGTCCCGGGCAGCATAGCCGGTCGATCACCCGTGGTGCGCGCCGGGGGCGCAGCTGGGTGCGCGACGGTACGCGCCTCCCGGGCGGCGCAGCCCGGGTGGCGGCGGGGCACCCGTTCGGTGCAGCCTGGGCGGATGACGACTCGTGGGACGGGGGCGGCGGCCGCGACGCTCGCGCTGGTGCTGGCCGCGGCCGGCTGCACCACCGCGGCGGGCCCGGGCGGGGGCACCCCCACCGTCACCTCGGCACCTCCCACCGCCTCCTCCACCTCCGCCTCCGTCGACAGCCACGGCTGGAACCGGCAGCGGCTCAGGGGAGCGGCCGGCCGGCACACCGGGGTCACCCGCACCGCCAAGCCCACCGTGCTCAACGGCCTGGTCGGCGCGGTGTTCACCCGCAACGCCGACGGCGACCACTTCTGCACCGCCAGTGTGGTCGACAGTGCCGGGCTCAACCTCGTCGTCACCGCCGCCCACTGCGTCTGGGACCCGCGGCTCGGGCGGCGCGGCGATCTGGTCTTCGTCCCCGGCTACCGCGACGGCGACACCCCCAGCGGCGTCTGGCCGCTGCTGGCCGTCACCGTGGACGACGACTGGAACGACCACGCCGACCCGGACATGGACGTCGCCTTCGCGGTCGTCCAGGCGCAGGACGGCCGGCAGGTCCAGCAGGTGCTCGGCGCCAACCGACTGGGCGTCAACCGCGGCTACCGGCTCCCGGTGAAGATCACCGGCTACCCGAGCAGCAGCGGCGTCCCGATCACCTGCTCCAACACCACCGACCGGCAGAGCCCCACCCAGTTGCGGATCGACTGCCCCGACTACACCGGCGGCACCAGCGGCAGCCCGTGGGTCACCGACTTCGACCCGGCCACCAGGACCGGCACCGTGGTCGGCGTGATCGGCGGCTACCAGGAGGGCGGCAACAGCCCGGACACCTCGTACAGCAGTTACTTCGGCGACCGCGTCCAGGCCCTGTACGACCGCGCCACCGGCTGACCCGCGGCAGACCCGACACGCGGCGGTGGCGCCGCCGGGCACGGCCTGGTAGATCTTCCTCACGAACGGCGGAACGCACGGCCCCGGTGCCCGCCCCGAGGAACGAGACGGAGCCCCGATGGCCTCCCGCCCGCCGCGGCCCCCGCGCACGGCACGAACGGCCGCGCTGGCCGCCCTGCTGCTGGCCGCCGGCACCGCGTGCGGCGGGCAGGACGGGGCGCCGACCGCCGAGGTCGCGCAGCAGAGCCCCGCCCGGGACCGGATCGGCACCCTCTCCATCCGCACCGCCCAGGGCCCGCGCGCCTGCACCGCGAGCGTGGTGCAGAGCCCCCGGCGCAATCTGCTGGTCACCGCGGCGCACTGCGTGCAGACCCGCCGGATCGGCCTGCTGGACGGTCTGGTGTTCACCCCCGGCTACCGCAACGGGTCCACGCCGTACGGGACTTGGCCGGTACAGGCGATCACCGTCGACCCGCGCTGGGCGGCCGGCGACGACCCCGAGTACGACGTGGCCTTCGTCACGGTGGGCACGGTCGACGGCCGGCAGGTCGAGGACGCGGTCGGCGGCAATCCGATCGGCACCGGCCAGGGCTTCGGACTGTCCGTCGCCGTCACCGGCTACCCGAACGAGAGCGACGAGCCGATCACCTGTGCCGTCCGGACCAGCTCGCAGAGCGCCACCCAGGAGCGCTTCGACTGCGGCGGCTACACCGACGGCACCAGCGGCAGCCCGTGGGTCGCCGCGAACGGCACGGTGATCGGCGTGATCGGCGGCTACCAGGAGGGCGGGGAAACCCCCGGCACCTCGTACAGCGTCACCTTCGACCAGCGGGTCGCCGACCTCTACCGGAAGGCGACCGCCTGACCCGGAAGGCGACCGCGGGACCCGGGAGCCGGCCGCGGGACCGGAACCGGGCGCACGGGCGGATCCGGGGGAAGCCGGGCGGTGTCGCGTACGTCACGCCGCGGGACCGGACGACGACAACACGAAGGCCCCCCGGTCGACCGAGGGGCCTTCGCTCTGAGCAGTCACCGGGCGGACCCGGTGCAGCTCCCGCAATTGGACTCGAACCAATAACCTGCCGATTAACAGTCGGCTGCTCTGCCAATTGAGCTATGCGGGATCGCGGTACTCGACTTCCGTACCACGGACGGGAAGCAGGACCCGAAGGACCTTCTCCCGAGCTCCCCCAATTGGACTCGAACCAATAACCTGCCGATTAACAGTCGGCTGCTCTGCCAATTGAGCTATGGGGGATCGGCTCCCGCCTCGGCCCCCGGTCTCCCGGGCTCCTCGGCGCTCGCTGCGGGACATACATTAGCGCACTCGGGGGGGTGGTCCGCCAATCGCTTTCCCGGCTTGCCCCCGGGTTGCCCCCGGGTTGCCCCCGGCGTGCCCCGCGCGCGCCCGGCGACGGGGCCGGGGATGCTGGGGCGCGGACGGTTCGCCGTCCCGACGGACGGGTAGGGCAATGCGGCAGAAGCCGCCAGGAGAGGGTGGATCCGACCATGTGGAAGCTGTCGTTGGCCGCGGGTTTCGCGGCCGGCTACGTCCTCGGCTCGCGAGCCGGGCGCCGGCGCTACGAACAGATCGCCAGGGTCACCCGGCAGGTCGCCCGGAACCCCACGGTCCAGGGCGCGACCGACCGGGCCCGGCAGCAGGCCGGGGCGGTGGCCGGGAGGGCGGCCGGCGCGGTCGCGGACCGGGTCGGCGACCGGCTGCCGAACGCCGTCACCGACCGGGTGCCGTACTTCAACCGCTCCCGGGCGGAGGACGACGGCTGGGGCACCTTCCGCCCGTGACGGGCGGCGGCCGCCCCGCCGGTGGCCCCCGTGCGCCACTGGCCCGGGCCGTGTGTCACGCGACACACGGCCCGGCGGCTACCCCCCGTCGGTGACGGGACGGTGACGCCGGACCCAAGCGAACCCCAACGCGCGGTCGCGAACCCGCAACGTCCCACCCGGCCCGGACGCGTCCCGGGCCGGGCTGAGGCATGATCTCGGCATGGCCATCGTCGCGGGGATAGACAGCTCGACCAACCGCACCCGGATCGTCGCGTGCGACGCCGACACCGGCGCCGTCCTGCGCTCCGGCAAGGCGCCCCACCCCGTCCCCGAGGACCAGGACCTGCGCCCGGGCGAGGCCGACCCCCAGGTCTGGCTGCACTCGCTCGGCGACGCCGCGACCGGCGGCCTGCTGGAGGGCGTCCGGGCGATCGGCGTCAGCGCCCAGCAGCACGGGATGATCGGCCTGGACGCGGGCGGGGTACAGGTACGCCCGGCGCTCCTGTGGAACGACCCGCGCTCCAGCGGGGCCGCCGCCAAGCTGCTGGACGCCTTCGGCGGCCCGGCCGCCTGGACCGCCGCGATCGGCTCCGTGCCCGCCCCCACGTACACCATCGCCAAGCTGCGCTGGCTGGCCGAGTTCGAGCCGGCCAACGCCCGTCGGATCGCCGAGGTGCTGCTGCCGCACGACTGGCTGGTCTGGCAGCTGCTCGGCCACCCCAAGCGCCGCACCACCGACCGCGGCGACGCCTCCGGCACCGGCTACTGGTCGCCGATCACCGGCGAGTACCGGCAGGACCTGGTCGAGCTGGCGCTCGGCCACGAGCTCAGGCTGCCCGACGTCCTGCCCCCGGCCGAGCCCGCCGGGCACACCCCCGAGGGCCTGCTGATCTCGGCCGGAACCGGGGACAACATGGCCGCCGCGCTGGGCCTGGGCCTCGGCCCGGGCGACGCGGTGGTCTCCCTCGGCAGCGCCGGAACGATCTTCGCGGTGCACGAGGAGGCCGTGGTGGACGCCTCCGGCCTGGTCTCCTCCTTCGCCGACGCCAGCGGCCGGCACCTGCCGATGGTCGCCACCCTCAACGCCGCCGAGGTGCTGCGCTCCACCGCCGCCCTGCTCGGCCGGGACCTGGAGGGCCTGAGCGACCTCGCCCTGCACTCCTCCCCCGGCGCCTACGGCCTGGTGCTGCTGCCCTACCTGGACGGCGAACGCACCCCCGCGCTGCCGCACGCGGCCGGCACCCTGACCGGGCTGCGGGCCGAGGCGATGACCCCTCAGCACCTGGCCCGGGCCGCCGTCGAGGGCATGCTGTGCAACATCGCCGACGCCCTCGACGTGCTGCGCGCCCGGGGCATCGCGGTGAAGCGGGTGTTCCTGCTCGGCACGGCCGGGCGGCTGCCCGCCGTCCGGCACATCGCCCCGATGCTGTTCGGCGTCCCGGTCGTGGTGCCGCCACCGGGCGCCCACGCCGCCCGCGGGGCCGCCCGGCAGGCCGCGTGGGCGCTGGCGGGCACCCCGGAGCCGCCGGAGTGGGAGCTGCCGGACGCCGAGACCGTCGAGCCCGACGGGGAGCAGGACCTGGCGATCGGCTCGGCGGTGCGTCAGCAGTACCGGGCCGCCCGCGACCAGATGCACCCGGAGGCGGCGGCCTGACCCCGGCCCGGGGGCGGTGACGGCCGTGCGGATGCGGCACCCGGCGCGCGGTGGCAGCGTGGAACGGGACACGGCCACCGACGCGGAAGGCGGCAGGACGCCATGGCGCTGCACAAGGGAGCCGGCGGCGACCGCCGGCTGAGCATCGGCCCGTACCCGACCGTCGCCGACCCGTTGGGCGCGATGAAACTGGCCCCGCCGCTGCACCGGCTCGGCGAGGGCCCGGTCGCGGCCGAGACCACCTACCAGCTGATCCACGACGAGCTGATGCTGGACGGCAACGCGAAGCTCAACCTGGCGACCTTCGTCACCACCTCGATGGACGCCCAGGCCACCCGGCTGATGACCGAGTGCCTCGACAAGAACATGATCGACAAGGACGAGTACCCGCAGACCGCCGAACTGGAGCGGCGCTGCGTGGCGATCCTCGCCGACCTCTGGCACGCCCCCGACCCGGACACCGCCGTCGGCTGCTCCACCACCGGCTCCAGCGAGGCCTGCATGCTGGCCGGCATGGCGCTCAAGCGCCGCTGGATGCGGCGCAACCCCGACCGCTACGCCGCCGGGGCCCGGCCCAACCTGGTGATGGGCGTCAACGTGCAGGTCTGCTGGGAGAAGTTCTGCAACTTCTGGGAGGTCGAGACCCGCACCGCGCCGATGGAGGGCGACCGCTTCCACCTGGACGCCGAGCGGGCGGTCGCGCTGTGCGACGAGAACACCATCGGTGTGGTCGCCGTGCTCGGCTCCACCTTCGACGGCTCGTACGAGCCGGTCGCGGAGATCTGCGCGGCCCTGGACGCCCTCCAGGAGCGCACCGGCGTCGACGTCCCGGTGCACGTGGACGGCGCCTCCGGCGGCATGGTGGCGCCCTTCCTCGACCCGGACCTGTCCTGGGACTTCCGGCTGCCCCGGGTCGCCTCGATCAACACCTCCGGCCACAAGTACGGCCTGGTGTACCCCGGGGTGGGCTGGGCGCTCTGGCGCGACAAGGAGGCACTGCCGGAGGAACTGGTCTTCCGGGTCAACTACCTGGGCGGCGAGATGCCGACCTTCGCCCTCAACTTCTCCCGGCCCGGCGCCGAGGTGGTCGCCCAGTACTACATCTTCCTGCGGCTCGGCCGGGAGGGCTTCCGGGCCGTCCAGGGCGCCTGCCGCGAGGTCGCCACCTACCTCTCCGGGCGGATCGGGAAGCTGGACGGCTTCCGGCTGCTGACCCGGGGCGACCAGCTGCCGGTGTTCGCCTTCACCACCGAAGGGGACGTCCCGTTCGACGTGTTCGACGTCTCGCGGCGGCTGCGCGAACGCGGCTGGCAGGTGCCCGCGTACGCCTTCCCGGCCAACCGGGAGGACCTGTCGGTGCTCCGGGTGGTCTGCCGCAACGGCTTCTCGCGGGACCTCGCCGACCTGCTGCTGGCCGACCTCGACCGGCTGCTGCCGGAACTGCGGCGCCAGCCCGTCCCGCTCCAGCAGCTCGGGGTGCCGCCCCGCTCGGGCTTCCACCACTGACCCTCCGCACACCCGGGAGAACGTCACGGCGGGGAGGGCGCAGCGAAGCGCCCTCCCCGCCGGAGCATCCCGGCGGGCCGGGGGAGGCCCCCCCCCCCAAGGTTGCCCAGGCCCGGGGGGGGCAGGGAAGAGGGAGGACACACAAGGGGCCAACCCGAGCCCCGACAACTTCCCCCAACGGTG